>NZ_CP061343.1:0-19814 GCF_014656585.1 Lactobacillus kefiranofaciens
TTCTCAACTCGGTACTTAGCATTTAAGATAATGCCAATGAAGCGCCGCATTTGTTGTGGGGTACGGCACCAAAAACTAAGTAGTTGCACAGCTTCTGGTTCTAAGAAAACCGGTAAGCCACTGTCTTCATCAGTTAAGAAGTCATTAGCATAGTTCACCAAATCCTGGTTTTGCTTTTGAATTTCTGCTGGTGAGAAATTGGCTGTGGAAAAGTTGGATAAATGCTTTGAATACTATGATGTTAAACCAGACAGCGACAAAGCTGTTGACTACGCCAAAGCCCTGCGAGAATGCTACGAAAAAATGACTAAATAACCAAAATGACTAAATAACCAAGTGGTATAATTGTGAAAGTTTTGAAAAAACAAAAAAGAGAATCCCTATCTAACAGGATTCTCTTTTTGTGTACGGCTGATTTTTCACAAGCCTATTTTTTGGCGATTTCATAAATTTTTACTTGTTTTTTCTAAAAGCAAGCCAGTAAAAGACTTACAGCATAAAAAATTTTTTCGTGCTATAATTAAGGCATCAACATAACTTGAAAGAAAAAAGACCTCATTTTCCAAAATTAGGAAAGTGGGGTCTTTAGTTTACATAATGCAAGTTATCAGCAGTAGCAAGCGCCGCAAGGCTTCACAGCACTAACAAAAAGTAAGCTTGTGAAAATATAGCCGTATAGCAAAGCAGAAGCCTGATCTAATAGGCTTTTTATTTTTGCGTATTTAAAAATTTCACAAAGTATTTACGGCTAACAAATCAAAGATTTGAAAGCTCGTAGCAACTAAAAAAAGAGATTGAAAATTAATTCAACCTCTTTTTTAATTTAAGCAAAATAAAAGACGGTCATTCGACCGCCCACGCCTGCATGACCAAAGTCACGTTAGCATTACTCTTTTTCTCATTTGTGTTCTTCTACATGAATTGCATTTAGTTCTACATGAACTAAATCAGTTTGATAAGTAGTTGAACCCAGCTACTGGCAGTTGTATAGTCGGTAGCTGTTTTACTTCCAAAAAAGTACCAAAAATAGTCATTGCTGTTTTACTTGAAATAAACATTAAATCCAATAACCAATATGGGAATCAACAACAAGATCCAGAAGAGCTAAAAGCACTCAAAGAATTAGGAATTGAAACAGATAAGTTACAAAACGAAATTACTAATACTCTTCGAAGAGTATTGAATGCAAGGCGCAGAATGTCAGATAATGGAACTGACTTTAACACTGAGAATTATCTGTTTGGTGCATTTAAGCGCATGTTTGCAGACTATGCAGAAAAAGTAATTGAAAAACGAGAAAAATTACAGTCTGAATGGAATTAGTGCGTGCATTGATGCACACTAATGCGGAAAATAGAGGGATACTAATGTCTAAAAAGATGTACACCGTTGCTGATATAGCAAAGATTACAGGATATAATCGATCTACGGTTACTCGTTGGTTAGATAAGCAAAGAACTAAAAAAGCCCATAAATTGGGCTTTTTTAGTTCTTGAAATTGTAAATCTCACGAACTAAAACCTTTTTACAAATCGATTGTCAGGTAAATCTATAAAGTATTTATGCCCACCTAGATCATTTTCGACCCTATCATGAATTTCTATTAAAATATAATATGTTATCACGTACATGATGCCAATAATTGCAAAATATATAAAATAAGCTATTATACTAAAACACAATAAAAGTAGATATACACTGGATGAAACTGCAGTACCTATTACAACCAAAATATAAAATTTCTTCCAACTATCAAATGCAATATGCAATATTACTTGAAAGTTTTCAATTAAACGACTTACGAAGTAAATTTCACTAATAAAGCAGAGCCCAACAAAAAAACTAATAAAATCTTGTCTCTTTAACAATATTAAAATAATTGTATTAAGTACAGCTATCACTATACTTACTATCATAACTAAACGATTAATACCCATTCTTTTATTTGCTATCAGCCTTTGAGAATCAAACGATATTCTTTCAATCAACCAATTATACTCATCAATTATGTAATAAAAATTTGCTATAAATCCCAAATTAATTATAAATGCTAATAATCCATGCATAATCAGCGAAAAGACCAAATACAACATACCCAACATTCCTATCCAAGGAAGAATGGCAGAAATTCGTCTTGATCGAATAAATTTTTTAGTTTTATTCACCCAGTTCACCTCCTTATATAGAAATGGACATAATTAAATTAAAATTATGTCCATTTCTATTATTAATTTTGCCCGTTATGTTGACCACAATCACCACCAGGAAGTGTATAAATGAAGTGATGATTTACTCTATAAGTTGCAGCAGAAACCTTTGTCTGAGTCCCAGCAAAAAGACCTGCACCAACAGATGCCAACACGACTAAAGATAAAAATAATTTTTTCATAAGATTACCTCCTAAAATTTTTATTAAAATTATTAAAATTATTATAATTACTTTTTTAATAAAAATCAACACTAAATTAATCTTTTTATTATTTTTAGTCAAATTTCCTCGTAATCCTTTGCCAAAGTGATGCATTCTCAATCTTATCAACTTTATCTTGCAACTCAGAGCTCTTCTCAGCACTATCTAACAACTTCTGCTGACTATCCTTAAGCTGCGTTGTCTGCTCTAAAATCTTAGCCTGTAATTGTTGTTGCTGATTATTCAATTGCAACTGTTTATCATTGAATTCTTTGAAGTCATCAGCATACTTCTCAATCTTCGAATTGAATCTTCGAATCTCTTCGTCTTTCTTCAAATTAATTCGAACTAACTCTTCATCTTTCTCTTTATTCTCACTCTTAAGCTTACTATTCTCAGCTTTAAGCTGTTCAATCATTTGAAGAAGTTCTTCATTGTCTTCTTTTTTCTTCGAATCTTCTTTATCAAGCTTTTCTTTTAAAGCACTAGTAATCTTCTCAACATCAGAATCAGCAATAAAAAATTTATTACCGGACTTCTTAGTTTCAATATTTTGACGTTTAATTTCATCTCTAATTCTTTGTTTTTCTTTAACCAAATCATCGGAAGGAATTCCCATTAATTCAGCTATTTCACGTACTGTCTTACCCATAAGCAATTTCTCTTTCTTCATTTTCTTCAAAGAAATTCAAATTAATTCAAAGATATTCGAATTAGCTTCAATATCAATAAGAACCAAACTCGCACCACCAAATAAAAAATAAACTTGCAAAAACAAGCAAAGTAACCCAAACTCAATTGAGCCAGAAAGAGTTCAGAGGAGAGTTAACGCCCTGAAACAGAGCGCTTAAAAATAAAAAGATAACTCAAACTCAACGTCGCCGTCAGTCATTCGTCGTCGATTTCCTCTTTTCAGAGGCACGTTTTACGCCCTATATAGCCCGGACAACTTTAACGTGGCAAATTATACTGATAGCCACAAAAGAAACGTGATCGCCTTTATATGCAAGCTTCCGGTTAAACATCGTTTAACTACTCGGCACTCACACATAAAGTATATGACCACCCCTACCATTTACATTCATTGTTTTAAAAACAGGGTTGTCGGCCGTAGTCGCCGTTTGACACTCCCAGGAGTTCCCTTGACTCCTTGCATGCGTCCGCGAGTTTGCGTCGGTGCGGATACCTACTTTTTTTGTTTTTATCTCAATAAAAAAGTGCTTTAAAAATTGATGATTAGCAATCAAAAAAGCTATAGTCAAACACATTGACTATAGCTACTAATCATCTTAATTAATTAAACTTCTTATATTGTATTTTTTGCTTCTACTTGCTAAAATAGATGCATAAAGAAGTTAATGATCGCTTGTTGATTAGTGCTAGTAATCAATGAGCTTGACCTTGAACAGATATTGGCGTATCTGATCAAGGCTTTTTTATTGCTCTTTTTATTAAGTTGTTGCTTTTATTATAAGTCACTTATACCATCTTTGGAAGACGATTCTACACAAAAAATGCTGAAATCGTATTATATCAACGATCTCAGCATTATTTTTTTACTTTTCAGAGTAATTTTTAATTTTTTGCAAGGCTTTTTCAAGCTTAGCTTTTTTCCGACTATAATACTCTGTTTGAATCGTAAATGTTTCACCATCTTCACGATGTTTGACATCAAATGATCTATAGTATTCCGGAAGGACATCAATTTGATATTTTTGTTTAATGTCTTTCTTACGCCCTTTAAATTTAGCAGGTTGAACAATACCCCGACGCGATCTTCTATAAATCTGCATGCCAATAGGATATAAGCCCAAACGACCACCTTTAACAAGCTTCTTAGGTGTCTTCGTGCTTTTATTAAAGTCACCTTCCAAATTATTAAGATCTACATCAGATTTATTCTTCACTTTTTTGAGTTTTAATGCCTGTTCAGGAGTCAATTTGTTGTAATTGATTTTGCCTTTTTTGTCTGCTAATTCAGCTTCTAATTTGCAGAACTTTTTGATCTGATTAACTAATTAGAAAGAATTAAAGGTTTCAGTTCCTCATCATCAAGTGGGATTATGACACCAATATCTTTGTGATCTTTCTCAACTCGGTACTTAGCATTTAAGATAATGCCAATGAAGCGCCGCATTTGTTGCGGACTGCGGCACCAAAAACTAAGTAGTTGCACGGCTTCGGGTTCTAAGAAAACCGGTAAGCCACTGTCTTCATCAGTTAAGAAGTCATTAGCATGGTTCACCAAATCCTGGTTTTGCTTTTGAATTTCTGCTGGTGAAAAATGGGCTGTGGAAAAGTCCAACTTTTGAGTATCTATATTGTATCTATTAGTATCTCTTTCTTTAAGTTCTCTATCTAGATCGTGTCTATTTTTTAGACTTTCGCTTGTAGCAAGGGTTTGCGGGGTGTCGTCAACGAACTTTCGCGAAGGTCTATTTTTTAGACTTTCGCTCGTAGTAAGGGTTTCAACGGTCTCCCGCGAAGGTCTATTTTTTAGACTTTCGCTCGTAGCAAGGGTTTGCGGCTCTTTTTGGCAATATTCACCGCGTAAATAGACGTCCGTTGATCGCATATCTAGTTCGGCCAGGTAAAGTCGGTTGGGTTCATTTTTCCCTGTTTTGGGATTAAAATGCATGGCTTTTTGATAAAGTAAGCCAGCTTTTTCTAGTTCTTTCTTGACGTTGGCTAATTTTCCCTTTGAACAGTTGAACAAGTCCATTAATTCTTGATTGGTAAAAATAAAATAGACGTGACCTTCCTCATCAATCCAGTGATTGCGTAAGGAATACTCGAGCCGATCTTTCAGCACCATATAGGCTAATTTGGCTTCACTACTTAAATACCGATATTGTTCGCCGTACATCAATACTTTGGGAAACTGGAAGAACAAGGCCCCATAAACGTTGTCAGCTTGATAAAACTTGAAATTTGTTTGATCCATTATAAAAACTCCCTTTCTTAACTGACACACGCTGTCTTAAAAGAGAGTTGCTAAAACATCTGACTTGTTTTAAAATACAAATCTGGTATGCTTTAACTGAATTACAAAGCGAACATTAGACGTGATCGGCTTTGTAGTTTCACTAGCATGTGTCTGTTTGTGAGTTGCCCAGTCGGCAACTTTTTTAATTTCCAACAACAAAAAATGGACTAAATAGCTCTGGTTAGCTACTTAGTCCATTGGTTTTAATTTATTTTTTTAACTATCCTTAACTTGTCCTGGCGGACTAGTATGCGGTATAATTAATCTATAAATTAGATCTCAATGTTCAGTCGATTTTAACTTGGCGGTCTAAATCGACTGAACATAAGTAGCTGTCGTGTAGCTACTTGCTAATATTGCAAATTTCTCAATCCCAACTGGGGTTGAGATTTTTTGTTTTATTAGCATTATTTTTTATTCGATTGTCAAATTAGTCTTAGTCTAGCATAGCGCTTACCTAGCGGCAACTTTATTTGGTTTTGTATATTTTGCCAGCTTTTTTCTAAATATCATTGTCTGAAAAGGCATTAAATCCTCCTTGCAAGCGTTCTTTGGAATCAGATGGTGATTCTGTGCTATTTTTAGGTGCTTCTGGAGCTTTTAATTCATCTTTAACATAAGGATCACCTTGAGCCTTTAACCGTTCAATTTCGTGAATTAAAGCGGTTTTAACAAGTGTGGTTTTAGGAATTAATGATTTATCAAAGTAATCAAGGATTTCTTTGTCGACAATTTTCTCGGGATTTAGACGGACGTTCAAGGTTTTAACTTTTCCCATGATTACTTGCTCCCTTCGTTTTGAGCTTGTTGACTTAATCCGTACTTATAAAAGCCGTTAACATTAGCAACTTCTGTATTTTTAACAATAACTGCGTTAGTGAAAGTAGTATTCAAGATTTTTTGGTTAAGCAAATTGGCACCACCACCGGTAAAGAACAAAGTATCAATACTATTAAGGTTCTTTAACGTTGAAGTTACATTAGCAACTAAGCGCCGGGTAAACCGGTCAATTTCCTTGCAAACCAAATCAGTAATATCATCTTGACGATTTTTAGAAAATCGGTAGCTCCAATGATGTTGCTGGTTTCCCTTTCGTAAATCTTTTTCTAATTGATAAAGGCTAGTATCACCATTAATCCCGTTGGCAATGGCTTCATATAGATCATTTACGCCGGTATTAAATTGATGGCGGTTTTTGCCACTTAGCTCAAAGTTTAAAATCGTATCAATCAGTATTGTTCCACCACCTACGTCAACAATGCCGACTTTTTCGTCTAATAGGTCTTTATTCTGGATAAAACCTTCATCATCTAGTAATTCGTTATATAAGGTGCCGATTGGTTGGGGCAAAATATAAACTTTACGAACTCTTACCGTCACGATTTTATCGTCAATAGTAACTTGGTGTTGACCCTCTAAGACTTTTAATAAAGCTTTTAATTGTCCTTGTTCAGCGTAATCTCCAGTTGGAAGTCCGGCAGTGACGACTACTTCTAAAACTTGATCTTTAGCCGCTTTGAAATCACTTGCTAGTAATCCCAGCGCAAAATTGGCTAGTAATTTAAATGCTTCACTATTGTATCGAGCACCATACATGATTGTATCCGCTAAATATTCGTCAAGGTGAAGTCGGTCAATATCTCGACCCCATACGTACTTATCGTCGCTAAAAGGGACTGAATAAGTGTGTAGGTCATTATTCATTGTAGAATTGCCAACTGACATCGGCATGTCTGCTTGGTTTAAATATCTTGAAGGCAGTACATATTCAGCTTTGCTGCTTTTTAATTTGGTCTGTTTGTTTCCTAAATCTAAGCTAAAAATATCCATAAAGCATTCTCCTTGATTTGCATTATATTGTATATATATAAAATACCACATTACATGCTATTTGTAAATAAACAGAATCACAAAAAATGCAACTAAATTAAGTTGCATTACAAAAAGTACCGCTTTGTTAGTTATTTTCGTTTAATCTTGTATTTCTTTCAACTTTTGATCACAGTACAAAAAGCAGTTTCTAAGAAGAAACTGCTTAATTATTATTTTTTAACAGATACACGAAAAAACGCAGTTTAAACTACGTTTTTTATTAACTTTTCATTTAATAAATTTATAAATCATTAGAGTACAAAATCCACCACATATTGCACTTAATACAATATTTAAAAGCATATTTGAAATATGTGGTGCAATTATAAAATTATATAACTCTACTACCAGTGTTAAGCAAACAAAATATAAAATTAATTGACCTTTTTTCATAAAACTATTGCCACCCACAACTAGTAATCGTTCTTGCTAAGAAATTATAATCAACCCAAACACCGCCTTTAATACTGCTTCCTACTAGTGCGGATACTGATGAGCTGATCGCTCCCACTGCAAAAGTAGCTAAACCACCTGAAACATAATTAGCAATAAGTGCACCTAACCCACCTACGGCGCCAGCTGCAACAGCTTGTGTCATATTTTTATTTAGATATACTCTAATGTAGTTCCAATGTATGGTGGTGGACCAATATGAATTCCGCTCTTAAAAAGGCACTTAAGGTTCTCCTTGATAGTTTACTTCGTTGATATAAGATCTATCGATCCAATACCTAAAGGTCGTCTTTAAAGACGACCTTTTTAGTAAGCTCCATATTTAATTGAATACTTTGTTTTTATAATTTTATAATTTGATCAAATTTTTTAATAACTTCTGTATGTAATTGATGCGTTACAAAAATTACTGTTAAGTCATTTAACATTACTAATTGTTCTTCAATTTGAATAGCTACATCTTGACTTAAGCTATTTGTTCCTTCATCTACTAATAAAATTTGGGGCTTTCTTAATAAACCTCTTGCTAATGCTAAGCGTTGTCTTTGTCCTCCAGAGAATAATTGACCTTTTTCTCCAACAAAACTATCTAGACCTTTGTCTAGCTTTTTAACAAAGTCTTTTAATTGACTTTTATTTAAAGCTTCCCATAATTCTTCATCTGAAAATTTTTCTCCCAATGTCAAATTATAACGGATAGAACCAGTAAATATATTAGGAATTTGATCTAGGTATACAATTTTTTTTCGTAAAATAACAGTAGAAATATCTCTCAATTCTTTGTTTCCTATTTTAATACTACCTTCGTATGGAAAAATTTTACCACCTATAATATTTAATAAAGTTGATTTACCGCAACCAGATTCTCCAGAAATAATTACTTTACTACTAAAAGGTATGCTTATTGATAGATTATTAAAAAGAGGCTTTTCGTTTTGAGAATACCGAAAACTCATATTTTTAATATCAATATTGGGATTATTGTTAATTTTTAATAATTTATTCGAATCATCTATTGATTTAAGATCATACTTTTTAAAAAGAGGTTTAACTGATTTTATATTATTTAATACTGGCCCTACTTGTGATAGATCATTAAAAATACTGGATGCTAATGTACCAGTTGAAAAGATTGATCCAATAGAAACTATTCTTTGTATAGCTAAAAAGCCAGTCCATCCTTGTGTACCAAGTTGACCTAATAAATTACATAATACAGCTATAGAAGTTGCTGATCCTGTAGTTTTTGCTAATTGAACTTTTTTATTTTTAACTACCTTACCATTTTTTTTAATAATCTGTTCTAATTTTTGAGTCATATTAAATGCATATAATGTATCAAATCCACGTAGAAGATCATTTATTCCAGCTATAAACTTTTCGTTTGCAGTCGAAACAGCTACACTTTCAAGCTGAATTTTTTTATTTAAAATTTGTGGTAGAGCAACTGTTATAAATGATAAAAAACAAACAGTTATAATTAGACTCCAATTATAATGAATTAAAGCTACTCCTGAAATCAGCGTATCAGAAATGATAGTCATTAAATCAAAAACTTTAGCAAATCCATTGTTTTCAATCATGGTAACATCATTACTGAGCCATGATGAATAATCACCTGTATCCTTAGAATGAAAATCCATATAATTTTGCATAGAAATATTTTGTCCTATTTTTTCTTTTAGACACAAGCTCATTTTTTGCGTGGCTAATGCTGTAGAAATAGTCATTAAATAAGCAAAAAAAGCAAAAATAATCCAACAAATTAATTCTAATAAAAGATAAAATAAAAATTTTTTAATATTTAATTGAATTAAAGAATTCAGTACGTTAGTACTGATAACTGCTGCAATAACCTTTGAAAAAGAATATAAAATGATACTTGATAAGGCAATAAATACTTCTAATTTAAATTTTTTAAAATAAATTAACATAATATAAGAACATCCTAATGAAAAAAATGCCACTAAATCAAGGAATTATAAATACCGAGATTTAGCAGCACATTACCTTCTTAATTTAAATAGGAATTTCTATTTCTACTAAAATCTATCTTCATCCTTAAAGCAAGTAATACCACCAGCACCACAAACTTTAATAGTAAACAGCTTCGTAGCATTTCCTTTACGAGCTTGTACATTATCTAAATCTAACAATGTTAATGATTTCATAATTATACCCTCCTTAAAAATCATCTTTTTTTTGTTAATATTATAATATAATTAAAACTGTACAATGTCAACGCTTTATTTTAATATTTTTATTATTAACGTGAGGTCTACATTATGATTTATAATTTGATAAATTTATTAAATCTCAACAATATACAGGGTTCTTATAGTTTTCAACATGATTCAATGTGGTTATATTGCTATCCAAAACAATTAAAGATGCTGAATCAAGGCTGGAAAATACATATTTCTTGCTATTTACATGATTTTAAAAAAGTATTAACTAAAATTATGCCAATTATCATAAAATATCATTGTTTTTTTAAAGTACCTATTAGAGAGCATGCATTTTTATCTTTACTGTATGGTGGTAAACCGTACGAGGAAACTGGTAAAATTATTACTATATATCCTTCTCAATCCAATCAATTAGAAAAGATTTTAAATGAGTTGTATTTTGCTATGCCTAATGTAAAGTATTCAAAAATTCCAACTGATTATAGTTTTAAAAACAGTAATATATTTATTCGATATGGTGCTTTTTCTGATAAGCTAAGTTATTTAGATGATACAGGTATAATTCATTCTGCGATAAAGGATGATAAAAATAAGCCAGTAATTGATGAAAGAAAGGTTGGAAGATATTGTCCTAAATTCATTAATCTACCAAACTTTTTACCTAAAAATAATGTCGAATATAATCTTGATTTAACTTCTATTGGAATAACAAATCCAATTTTATTAAGCAGAAAACCAGGATGTTCAGTATATGAAATAAAGTATAATCATAAACCAGCAATAATGAAGTTAGCATTTAAAAATAGTGTACTAGATTTTATGTCTCGTGATGGCATATCACACGCCAGATGAAATCTTTGAGAGAGAATTAGATCAAATCTATCAAGCAGCTTAAGCGTTCAATTTATTATTGCAATTTACGAAAATTAATTTCTTAAAAGATTATCGAATAATTTTTATTTTTAGTATCTTCGCAGTAATTTCTAATTTTATGAATACATTAATGCAAGTTGGCGTACCTTACATTGTTGTTAATAAATTAAATAAGTCAACCGAAGTCAGCGGTAATTTACAAGGACTTCTTTCTTGGGGAGTGTTTTTAGGAGGCATACTTGTAACCCTGATTGCTTTCAAAAATGAATTAAAAGCGTTAAAGCTTATATATTTTATTAATTTTATAGTATTAGCACTATTGGGAATTAGTGTGGAGTGGCTACCAATAAATATAATAATTATTTTTGCAATATTTGAGTTTATTCTAGGATTAATAAATGGTATAGCAGACCCACCCTTTTTCACCTATATTCAGTCAGTTGTACCTAAGGAAAGTTTAGGACAGGTTAATACATATCTCTATACAATTGTTCAATTGTTGACGCCATTTGGAATATTAATTTATAGTATTTTGATTGAATCAGTAGAATTTCAATTATTATTTTTATTAAATGGCTTTATAGCCCTAATAATTGCGTTAGTTTTACTTAAAGTGTTAAAAATAGTTAAGGAATGATCAAAATGAAGACACCGTTTTTAGTCAATTCAAATAATAAGGTGTTAGATATAAGTTCTAACAACAAAAATATGGATTATAGATACGCGTGGTGCTAGTTAAATCGTTCTAGACAATACGCCATATTGTAAGCTAAAACTGCAACTTCAAGCCGTTCCTGAAAACCTGTTAGACTCCGAGCACGATTATTTTCAGCGTTGTAATAGCTAAGCAAGGAAAAATCGCTCTCGATTGTTCTTCTGATAGCCATTAGCTGATGATCATTGTGCTCTTTGGCGCCTTGCATGTTTTTGTGGTATGGTGTCCAAAGTTTATAGCCCATTTGTTTTAACTTGAAAGCTAAATCTTTGCCGAGGTAGCCTTCATCGCCTAAAAGATAATGGTTAACAGGATGGGCATTGGCCATCAGTTCTGTAGTTTCCTTGGCATCATGCACTGATGCTTTAGTTACTGCGTAATCAAGCAAGTAGCCGTCATCACTTACAATGGCATGAACCTTAAAGCCATAATAGTAGACTTTTTTCGTTGCTTTGTATCCAATATCAGCCATATCGTGAAAGATTTTAACGCGATAATTGCGAACAGGCTGACAGACCGGAACAGGAAAACTATCAATAATCAATATTTTGCCTGACAGATCTACTTCTTGGTTCAGAACATGACGAATCAAGTAAATCAGCGGTAAAAGCTGACGAGATCTGCGATTAAATCTTGAATGGGATAATCCTACAAGGAATTTACAGAATCTTCTTTGAGATTCGATTCCTAATTCTGCTTGCCAGATAAGCATAGCCAGTATAGAACTATCAGATATCTTGGTCTGATCAGTATTTCTGCGATGCTTCAAAGAATCCGGTGCATACAGCTTGTACCAGGAACGACAAATCATATTCAAACGACTAAAACTAACTTGTAAATGGTGAGAAAAACGCTTAAGCTTGAGGTAGTTCAATCGAGTCAGACTCTTTTCTATTATTACTATTTACAAGTCGAGTCTAACAAGATTGGACTTTTTATTTAACTAAAACGATTTAACTAGCACCACGCGTAAGTCTCATCTTTTTATATTAAACTTTTTGCGATATCTGATAAAGGTTGTCCGTTTAATTCCTGTATTACGGGCAACATCGACATCACTCATGCCTGCCTCGTAAAGCTTAAAAGCATGTTGCAAGCGGGGATCGTCTTGGGTGTATTGGGGTTTGCGCCCATGATATTTACCCTGCTGCTTAGCTAAGGCAATCCCTTGTTGCTGGCGCTCAATGATTCGCTTACGTTCACTTTCGGCCTGATACTTATAGAGTTCAATAATCAAGTTGGTCATCAGTTGACGTAAATTTGGGTCAGCAATCCCTGTCATGGACGGCAAATTTAACACATCTAGGGTGGCCCCCTTATTTTGAATGGTGTTCATGATCTTAGTTAAATCCTGGTTGTTTCTGCCTAAGCGATCTAATTCAGTGACCATTACAATATCACCCTCACGAATATAGGCCAGCATTTTTTGCAGTTCTGGCCGATTAGTGGTGGCCCCGCTTAATTTATCAGTAAATAATTTATCAACGTCTTTTAAAGCCGCTAACTGGCGATCTAAATGTTGCTCCTTGGAACTCACACGCGCATAACCGATTTTAGCCATTTCCAATTCTCCTTTTGGACAGTTCTAATGAACACTTGCAATTCCTAGTATAGCACAGAAATAAAAAAGACCAATAGGGTATACCCTAGTGGCCGTTTTATGAAGTATAGATAATACTATTTTAGATAATATGTTCTCTTGGTAGTTCGTACTGTTAGACAGGTATGAATATGAAAATGAAAAATCCTATAGAGGAGACCAGAGTTTGAATATAACAAAAGGCGCTGTGCCGGCTTTTTCACTGTCGATACAGCGCCTTTGTTATGTCATCGGGAACATATATTTGATAACTACGCTAACACTAGTGATATCACTATTGACGGTTGGTGAAGTTAGTGTGAACTTTCCTATAAAAATATGGTAATATAAGAGCACGTGATAATCTTTAGTATTGCGCATAGAAAACAAAGAAGGAGGCAACAGTATGAGTAATAAATCTAGGCAAGGAGGCAAGAGTATGAGTAATAAATCTAGGCATCGTCGACTTTTATTTATGATGGGACTAGTCTTATTTTCGTTATTAGGGTTAATATGGATATCATCTAATAATGGTATGACCGTATATGCTGATAGCAAGACAAATATTACTCAGAACGGTACGGGTTCTGGGTCTGTTATTAATCAACATGAAGAACAGCAGACAAGTACCGTTAATAGTAATACTACAGATAATACTAATTCTTCAGACGATCAGACTTCTCAGAAGCCAGTTACTAATACAGAAGCACAACCGAGAGCACCAGCTGAGCAGAACGGTACGGGTTCTGTTATTAATCAACATGAAGAACAGCAGATAAGTACCGTTAATAGTAATACTACAGATAATACTAATTCTTCAGACGATCAGACTTCTCAGAAGCCAGTTACTAATACAGAAGCACAACCGAGAGCACCAGCTGAGCAGAACGGTACGGGGTCTGTTATTAATCAACATGAAGAACAGCAGATAAGTACCGTTAATAGTAATACTACAGATAATACTAATTCTTCAGACGATCAGACTTCTCAGAAGCCAGTTACTAATACAGAAGCACAACCGAGAGCACCAGCTGAGCAGAATAATATGAGTATGTACAGATCAATGTTCATTTCTATGCTTAGCGAGCGTCCAAATTTGGTAAATAACATTACTAATACTAAAGAGGATGATAGGGATTGGGGAGACCAATTTATTACCAAAGTAGAATTACAGGATGAAAATGGTAACCCTAAAACAAACTTTGGTATTCATGATAACATGCAGGCTGCGTGGAACTTTGTTATCCCCGCAAATAAGGCTAAATCTGGTGATACCATGACTGTTGCGATTCCATCAGTATTGACGCTGGCAACTATGACTAAGTTTGATATTCCTGATGCTGGTGGAACTGTTATTGGTCATGCTGTAGCCAATCCCAATACCGGTAAGGTTACTATTACCTTGACTGATGCGGTCAAGAATAATCACAATGCGATAACAGGTGGCTTTAAATTATGGGTAAACTGGAATTCCAGTAAGGTAAAACAAGACACAACGGTTCCTGTTAACTCGAGTAATTCTGGATCTACTGGATCTACTGATATTCATATAAATCCCTCTAACGGACCAGATCCTAATGAGGTTCTTAATAAATGGGGTTGGTATGACACTAATAATCCATATATTATTCATTGGCGTGTTCGAATTAATTATGCAGGTAAAACTATTAATCAGGCAGTTTATACTGACCGGGTCGATGATAATCAGGCATTAGTTCCAGGATCTGTTTCGGTATACAAAGTTAACCCTCACTCTGATGGTAGTAACTTTAATATATTATCTACTTATCCATCTAGTTCTACCATTGAAAATGGTACTTCAGGTTTTACAACTACTCTAGGTGATATATCAAGCCAGGTCGTTATCGATTATAAAACTAAGATTACTAATAATGGAATCTCAGGACATTATAAAAATAATGGTAAATTGGCAGGATCTAATATCGAGAAGCAAACTATCGACGTATATTCACCAATTAATGGTGGTGGAGGTAATGCAGATACCACAACCACTATTAGCGGGACAAAGACTTGGAACGATAACAACAATCAAGATGGAATCCGCCCAAGTTCAATCACCGTGAACTTATTGGCTAACGGTCGGCAAGTCGCAAGCAAGAAAGTTAGTGCCAGTGATAACTGGCAATACAGTTTCGACAACTTAGCCGCTTACGCTAATGGTCAGAAGATTACCTACACGGTAACGGAAAATGCAGCTGCTGGGTACACCAGTACTGTTGATGATTATTACAATATTACTAATACCCATAAGCCGACAACGCCGAAGCCCCAGGTTCCTAATAAGCCGACTAAGCCAGTTGTTCCAACTAAGCCAGTTGTTCCGACTAAGCCAGTTGTTCCAACTAAGCCAGTTGTTCCAACTAAGCCGACTAAGCCAGTTGTTCCAGCTAAGCCAGCTAAGCCAGTTGTTCCAACTAAGCCAGCTAAGCCAGTTGTTCCGACTAAGCCAGTTGTTCCGACTAAGCCAGTTGTTCCAACTAAGCCAGTTGTTCCAACTAAGCCAGTTGTTCCAACTAAGCCAGTTGTTCCAACTAAGCCAGTTGTTCCAACTAAACCAGCTAAGCCAGTTGTTCCAGCTAAGCCAGTTGTTCCAGCTAAGCCAGCTAAGCCAGTTGTTCCAACTAAGCCAGTTGTTCCAACTAAGCCAGTTGTTCCAACTAAACCAGCTAAGCCAGTTGTTCCAACTAAGCCGACTAAGCCAGTTGTTCCAGCTAAGCCAGCTAAGCCAGTTGTTCCAACTAAGCCGACTAAGCCAGTTGTTCCAGCTAAGCCAGCTAAGCCAGTTGTTCCAACTAAGCCAGCTAAGCCAGTTGTTCCGACTAAGCCAGTTGTTCCGACTAAGCCAGTTGTTCCAACTAAGCCAGTTGTTCCAACTAAGCCAGTTGTTCCAACTAAGCCAGTTGTTCCAACTAAACCAGCTAAGCCAGTTGTTCCAGCTAAGCCAGTTGTTCCAACTAAACCAGCTAAGCCAGTTGTTCCAGCTAAGCCAGTTGTTCCAGCTAAGCCAGCTAAGCCAGTTGTTCCAGCTAAGCCAGTTGTTCCAGCTAAGCCAGTTGTTCCAGCTAAGCCAGCTAAGCCAGTTGTTCCAGCTAAGCCAGTTGTTCCAACTAAGCCAGTTGTTCCAACTAAGCCAGTTGTTCCAACTAAGCCAGTTGTTCCGACTAAGCCAGTTGTTCCAACTAAGCCAGTTGTTCCAACTAAGCCAGTTGTTCCAGCTAAGCCGACAACGCCGAAGCCCCAGGTTCCTAATAAGCCGACAACGCCGAAGCCTCAGGTTTCTAATAAGCCGACAACGCCTAAGAAGCCCCAGGTTCCTAATACGACAACGCCTAAGAAGCCTCAGGTTCCTAATACGACAACGCCTAAGAAGCCCCAGGTTCCTAATAATGGGAATAAGGTAACACCAAAGGCTTACACTCAAGGTAAAACCTACGAAAAAACAGGTAAATTACCTCAAACAGGTGATAAATCATCAATGGGTATGATGTTAATTGGACTAGTGACGTTATTGCTAAGCTTAGGTTTAGTAGTTATAAGTAGATTTACTATTTGATCATGATTGAATGATCGTAAGCACTCCACAACGAACCGGGTTGAATCTTAACCATTGATGGTATCTCAGATCCCTGGGTTCAAACAAAAATAGCGGGCGACCAACGCAGTTTTCTGCGTTAGTCGCCCGCTTTGGTTTCTCTATTAAACACGACACGTGGCCTGAATTTCTGGAGCCCCCGGTAAATAAGCCTCAATATCTGGCGTGTTACGTTGCGTGTAAACCGTTAGTAATGGTTAAAAATACTTAAAGACGTCCAGTTTATTTAATTTTTCCATTTGTACAATACCAAACCCGATCGTATTAGCCTTTGCGCCTGCCGTTGGTTTTGTGAACAGACTTATTCTTTCGCACCAGCGTGGTAGAGTGAATCTGTTGCTCATCGTGGTTATTGTGTAAAGCTATATCGACAAGCACCACAAATAAAAAAGCCGCCCTGCGTAACTTTGGCTAGGTTACAGGATGACTCAACTATCATTTTTTAACTAATGCCACCGCCTTTGAAGCGGCTTGCACGGGAAGTCTTGTTAGCGCAAGGCTTCCTTTTTCTATTACATTTATAGCATGTCCCTTAAAAACTGGCTAACGTTTCATGCTTCGATCAGATTCAAGATCAGGTTGTTTGATTTCCGGATTCTGTTCAGCAAATGCTTGTAGCTGTTTTTGTGTTCGATTACTGATTTCATGGTGTATATCATTTAGTTTATTTTTTAGTTCTGATTTTTGTTGTGGGTTCCTTGCTTGCTGAACTTGTTGTTGCAAGCCTTGGTAGGACTTATTAAGATCATGGGCTGATAGCTTTTTTAGATCATGCTCAGGCTCTTTTTGGGCTTCTTGTAAGCCTAATTGTTTGGTTAACCCGTCGCTAAGCTCAATCACTTTGTTGCTCACTTGCTGGATCTCACTTAAAGCACTATGGATCACGGCTTTATCTTTAGCCCAGGTGGCCACGTAACCGAGTGAGTAGTTGCTGGTATCAACGCCAATATTTTGCATGGCAACATACGCAACCGCTTCGGCTTGGGTTTCCTGATAGGCTCGTGGCCGATCTTTAAAGGCTGATTTTAAGCCGTGTAGCTGGCTATGCGCATATTCGTGGTATAACGTCTTTAGTTTCAAAGCATTGTCGGGCTCATCGCCACCAATGCCGATTTCATTAGTGCTGGGTTGAAAATACCCCTTAGCCCCATTTAGCGTCGCTAAAGGCACTTCACTGACTTTAAGGTCGGTTTGCTGGTTTAAATAATCTTTGAACGCGTTATATAAGCTTGTCACATTCTGATGATCGGCCAAATTTTCTTTGACAAAGTCTTTAGCACTTAACACTGGTTCACCGCTAGTTTGTGCCACATCAAAGACGGGTAGATAGCGATAACCGACAATGGCCCGTTCGTCGGTAGTATCAAGTCGCTTTTGCTCAGCAGGTGGTAATTTCTTAATAATAGGTGCCGCAATTCGAATGGACTTAGCGCCCTTATTAATGGTGCGGTTAAAATCTGTTTGCCATTGCTTAAATCCCACGACCTGGGTCGCTTGAGGATTTTGTGCATAAATTAAATCAATCTCAAAATAACCAATAATAGTTAGGTGGTAATGACTATGCCTAATCAATATGAAAAATTAGTTGAGCAGCAAGCGCGTTTAAAACAAAAAATTGAGCGGGAAGATTTTAAATTACGGCAATCTAAATACTACGAAAATCGACAAGCCCGCAAAGCCCGTTCTCGCCGATTAATTCAAAAAGGGGCTTTGCTCGAAAAATACTTTCAAGCTAATAACCTCTCGGTCGAACAAACCGAAGAACTTTTAAACATATTTGCTGACTATGTTAATGCTCATAAACCGGATAAATTAAAAAACGATCAACCTAATAACTAGGCCGATCGTTTTTATTTTCAGGATTGTTTTTTGGCTTAATTTCTGGATTGTGTTTAGCAAAGTCTTTTAACTGTTTTTGAATTCTTTGTGTAAGCTCTGCTTTACTTTCTTTGTGCTTCCTTTTACTTGATCGCTGTTGAATTATCTTTTGACCCTTACCTCTTCTTTTTGATTTTAGGTCAAGCGTAAAATCTGAAATTTTATTTTGATCTAACTTACTTAAATGACCGATTTCTTTAAAGTTTAAACCGGCTTTGGGAAAGCGATAAATATTACCAAGATCGACCCAGGAAGGTTTCTTCAACCCAGCGGATTGCCAATCTTGAATCGGATAATATTGTTGCTTGATATAAGCCGACTTCTTTTCATACTGACTAGTAATTTTAAAAGCCTCGACCATCTGTTCTGATACCCGACGAATTAAAACTGGCCGAGACTTGCCACCGTTAGTTTCTACAAAACTAACGTATAGGCTGACTAAGTCATTAGTCCTCATCTGGATCATTGAGCCAATCAGCGACCTCTTTAGCGTCTTTGAACTCGGTGACTGGTGTCCCTTCGGTCGCCTTTAAAAAGCGTAAATTAGCTCTTTCTTCTTCGCTTAAAGACGCATTAAAAGGTAAAGCACCATTAGCAACAATCCGCTTGTAAAACATGTTAATGGCCGTGGTTGGATTTAAGCCCAATTCGCTTAAAACTGCTTCGGTATCATCGGCCAAATCTTTATCAATCTTGACTTGGACCCGTTTCTTTTCCTTAACTGCCATGATTGTCTCATCTCCTTTCTTTTACTACTACCATTGTACTACCTTTTGAGTACCTTATCAATAGATAAAGCCCTGGCCTCAAATCACTTGGGCTTGGCGTTGATCTAAAGGCTGAACTTTTGAGCTGGTTAGCCTGGTTAGCTCTGGCGCTCATTCAAAAGCCCCTATTCTTCTGTTTAAGCCATTTAAATCTAACTTAAGTATAAAGAGGTTAGTAAGTCTTAAAACCGCTTAGAAAGGATTTTGTAGCCTTTTAGGACTAGTAGTACAACCCACTGTTATCGTTGTCGGCCGACTTTTCTTCTTCGGAGTGTTTAGCAGCATATTCTCTAGCCGCTTGTTTATTCCACCAAACGCCAAATAGGTTCTGCATGGTGCCGTATAAGTAGTTCTCAACATTCTTGATGTGCTTCTCATTGCTTCTCAGGGCGTTAAAGTAGCGTCTCAAGGCTTTAGTCATTAAAGGTTTCAATTCCTCATCATCAAGTGGGATTATGACACCAATATCTTTGTGATCT
>NZ_CP061342.1:0-4472 GCF_014656585.1 Lactobacillus kefiranofaciens
CGAATTATTCTTGCAAAGGAAATGAATTTGAAGCGTGGCTTATATGTTGTTTCTGGTCGTGGCTATGGTTCTGATGGTGGAAGCAAGTTCATTGACGTTGATTCGCATATTGCTAACTACTAATTAGTGGGATAGATGCTGTCTTTTGGTCGGAATTCCGCAAGGAATTCCGGCGGGAGACTCCCCCCACTAATTAGGGAGTCTCCAAGGGTTGAAGGGAGGGCTGTAATGCCTGATATATCAACGAAAACGGGACCTAAAAAAGTGAGATCAAATAAATTACAAATTAAAGTTGATTGGTTGAGCTTTACTTTGCCTTATAGTAGCGATTCTGATAAGGGAAATCAGCAGTTTAAGATGCTAAAATTCTTGGGCTATAAGTTAGATGATTTTGAAGAAGGTGCTGGGCGTTTCTTTTATAATTCATCTATCAGTCTTGATCGTTATTTGACGGTTTACTACGATGATTTTTCAAAAGAAGTAAGCAAGTACAGTGCTAAAAATATTTTGTACGTTTGGACTGGCCAAGGTTCAACGGACTTAGCGCAAAAATTATTGAAAAAGTATAAGGGCAAGGATTGGCAGTCTTCATGGTTCGCATTTTTTGACTATTTGAAAAGCATTCAAGCTAAGGTAACTCGCTTGGATCTCGCTGTAGACGCCTACCATCATGAGCTGAACTTATTCAGAATGGAAAGCAAATTGAAGCATGGTTATTATCGTTCAAGTAAGCGTAGGTATAACGTGATTAAACAGTTCGATACAGAAGGAAATGTGAAATCTTTCACGATTTACGTTGGCCAATCTAGGGGAAAATCTTCTAAAAGTGGCGGAAGTTTTGTTAGGTTTTACGACAAGTATGCCCAGAGTTTGAGTAAAGCAGTGGTTATGCCTCGTGAGGTTGATGATCTTGTTACTGGTGGTGGTTCTCATTTTTGGGTGAGAGCTGAACAGCAGTATAACAAGGAACGTGCCCAAACTTGCGTAGATGAAATTTTAAGGCAAAAGTCTTTCGGTAAAGTTTATATGGGTACTTTACGTAAAACGGTTGAATTTTTAGTACCTTCTAAAGTAAATAAGGACAAAAAAACTTGGAAAGTTGCGTCAAAATGGGAGAAATTTTTGCAAGGGTGTGAGAAAATTACGCTTTCAAATCCTGAGAGAAATCTTGATTTGGGGCGTTTACTTCGTTGGATTAGAGTGGCGGTTGTTCCCTCGCTTCATTTGCTTGATGAGCTTGGCAAGCAACGTGGTTTTGACATTTATGAGCTTATAAAGGCTTGTAAAGTAGATGGTTACCAAAAGAAACAAAAACGGCTTTTCAATGATGCAATGCAAATGAGTGATGATTTGATAATTTTTTACTTGAAAGAGTTTTTACGGGGGTATGGTTCAGATGAAAATTAATTTGTTCTATTTTCGTAATACTCAAGGTATTTATTATCGCCCGTTTTGGACTTATATAAGTTTTTATGTGGTGCTGTCTGCTGTGGTTGCTGTAATTCTGCAATGGATTTTAAAAGCTCTATCGATGCCGATTTTTCATGATCTGATGAGCTTAGATTTGTTGGTTTTAGTTGCTAGTACTGTGGCTTTGTTTACTTATATTAGTGTTCGTAGCTATCAAAATAGAAGTATTTTAAGATTTATTGATATGGCAGGTTTTGAAAGTGCGATTACTCGGGCTTTGATTGATACAAGGAATATTAATCGGGTGAAAGATGTTAGTTATTTGCTTGTTCCTTGGATAGTTTGTACTTGGCAAGATGACAAAATTAGGATTGAAATTGCAAAAATTCCTAGTTTAAGACAAGCTGAAATTGATGATTTAAGTGAGTTAGTTGATAGTTGCTTAATTGGTAAGTATTCAAATTTTGCGATTAATTTAAGGATAATTTCAGATGATCGGCTTGAATTTAAATTTTTTGCTGAAAATGTTGGCGAAAATAAAACTTTTGTACCTAGAACTTTGCAAGATTTAATTCAAAAACCTTATGAGCTGGTACTTCAAAAAGGGTTAAAAATTAATTTGGCTAAAAGTCCACATTTAGCAGTGTGGGGTGCTTCTGGGTCGGGTAAAACTACGCTATTGTTAAGCTTAATAGCGCAAATGCTTAGCTGTGGGACTGACTTAAAATTTATTGATGGAAAAGATGAGTTTAGCTCGCTTGCTAAGTTTTATCCAAGTTTTAAAATTGTTAGCGCTCAAGATGAAATTTTGCAGATGTTGGCAGCGATTTGCGAAAAATTGATTCCTGCTCGTCAAAAAATTGTTGCTGCAGAAGTAAATAAGCAGAAAAAATTTGGTTTACGTGGTTATGATATAAATCTTAGACCTGTTGTAATTGTTGCTGATGAAGTTGGCTCTGTAGTGGGTTCAATGGATAACAAGCAAAAAAAACAATTTCAATCGTATTTAGCTCAAATAGCACAAAAAGGGCGCTCAATTTCAATTTTTCTTATTATGGCGAGCCAATCGCCTGCAACTGATGTCGTTTCGCAAAGTGTAAGGGCTCAATTTTCTACCAAGATTTTACTTGGCTCTGCTAATGGTGAAATTCAGCGCATGGCTTTCGGTGTAAGTGTTGATGTTGGTAACGTGGAAAAATTTAGGGGCTATTATACCTCTGATGGCTTAACGGTTTCCCCGCAAAAATTTTTTGTGCCGAATTTATATAAAAATCGATTGAATGAATTGAATATTTTTGAGAAATTATACAAGATTGGGTTCGAACGCATTTTCGCTTTATGATATAATCACAAAATAAAAATTCTAGTAAAGGAGTAGCTATTTGCTACTCCTTTTTTTCTGGCTTAAATGGCTTGTTGCTGAAAGGTAAGGCAGTGAAAAATTTTTCTGATGCTCTGAGATCGCCTTTTGCATTGGTGTAACCGGGCATTGGAAAGCCGTTGCTGTCAATGTGCTTGCGGTACTCTACATAAGCTTTTCTAAAGTCATCGGCTCTAAAAAATATGGTCTGTTGGTCGTTGCTTCCTAAAAGTTGAATTAAGTAATCAAGCTTGCAGTTGATTAACGCTTCTTGGTAGGTAAGGGTTTGAGAAATGTTTTCTTGTGTAGTTTGAGCGTAGGCTTCTGCGTCAAGAATTAAGTTTGGGTTTGATTTTTCAGCTTTTTTAAAGAAATATTTTTTCATTTCGGTGTTAATCAAGTATACAGCTTGGTCTTGATTGACTTTGTAGGGGCTTTTAATGTCATGTGCTTGTAGCTTCCTTCTGATAGTCTTTTCAATAGCTTTTACTTCTTTGGGATTATCTTCACGAGAAATTTTTAAATTATAATTTTTATTTGCCATGTCAAATAAATCTTTGATTGTGTACATCTGCATATTTTTTCTCCTTGTGTTTTCAATATCTTTATTTCTACTATGTACATATTTTATGCTTAAATGTCCATACAATCAAGTAAAATACTGATAATTTAATAGAAGCAATGTACATTTTTGATTGCATTTGGGCAAAAGTGTGCTACAATAGAATTAACAAGAATGAAGGGAGGAAAAATCCATGAATCAACAAGAAGCTAAAATTAAACTTAATGAGTTGAAGACTACTGATTTTTGGAAAGATCTTTTGGTAAGTGCTAAGAGATTAGCGGCTACTAGAAGTTGTTGGATGTCTGATGAGAATCCTGATAGTCCGACTAATAGCACTTTTGTTAGATGGGAACTAAATAATCTTTTTGAGCGGTATCAAATGGATATGGATTACGATGCGCTTGAAGATCAAGATTATAAGTATGAGCTTGGTAAGATTAAAGAACTAGAAAAAAGAATTAAGCAAAATCCTAACAAGCTTGAAGCTTGGAAAAATGATAAACGTAAGTAGTTAGTTGCCGTTTGTCAACGGTAAATACGCCGTAGGCGTGCTTTAAGGAGTTGACAAACTTACAATAAGTAAGCTAGAAACAAGAAGAACAGCGCTGGCTGTTCTTCCCGAGCCTAGCGACGGCGAGCGAAAAAAAAAAGCAAACCAAAATTTGGCTTGCTTGTGGTATTATTAGATATGTAAAAAGTAAAAAAGATTTGCAACCAACTGACCAAAGTTACTGTAAACCTTTCAAACATATATTCAATTTCTATAAGTATTGTAACTTAAATTGTAGTTAAAGGCAATAAAGTTACTGGATATAATGATTTGAAAAGGCTTTTCTAAAGTGATTTATCGGTTAGCTGTTAAATCGGATTGTTTTAGAAAGGTCTTTTTGTATGTTTACAGAAGAACAAAATAAGAAGCTTGATGTTTTAGATGTAAGAAGAAATAATGGTGATTTCCGCCGAGATTTTAGCAAAATTGTAGTTGTAAAATTGGGTGTTCAACCTCGTCCATATTTTCCTAAACTTAAGGGGTCTGATGGTAAGCCCTTAAAAGATGCTAATGGGAATGAAAAAAGATCAGAACAGCAACGGGGCTGGATGTACACGTTTGCTGAGTACACAAATTGCGAGCCTTTG